>NZ_JAKWFL010000025.1:0-1274 GCF_029522095.1 Priestia sp. Y58 | reverse complement strand
GTTGTACCATTTATTCGCTAATGGTTAAGTTAGAAAGGGCGCACGGTGAATGCCTTGGCACTAGGAGCCGATGAAGGACGGGACTAACACCGATATGCTTCGGGGAGCTGTAAGTGAGCTTTGATCCGGAGATTTCCGAATGGGGAAACCCACTGTTCGTAATGGAACAGTATCTTTATCTGAATACATAGGATATTGAAGGCAGACCCGGGGAACTGAAACATCTAAGTACCCGGAGGAAGAGAAAGCAAATGCGATTTCCTGAGTAGCGGCGAGCGAAACGGAATTAGCCCAAACCAAGAGGCTTGCCTCTTGGGGTTGTAGGACACTCTATACGGAGTTACAAAGGAACGAAGTAAATGAAGCGACCTGGAAAGGTCCGTCGAAGAAGGTAACAACCCTGTAGTTGAAACTTCGTTCCCTCTTGAGTGGATCCTGAGTACGGCGGAACACGTGAAATTCCGTCGGAAGCTGGGAGGACCATCTCCCAAGGCTAAATACTACCTAGTGACCGATAGTGAACCAGTACCGTGAGGGAAAGGTGAAAAGCACCCCGGAAGGGGAGTGAAAGAGATCCTGAAACCGTGTGCCTACAAGTAGTCAGAGCCCGTTAACGGGTGATGGCGTGCCTTTTGTAGAATGAACCGGCGAGTTACGATCCCATGCAAGGTTAAGCTGATAAGGCGGAGCCGTAGCGAAAGCGAGTCTGAATAGGGCGTTTAGTATGTGGTTGTAGACCCGAAACCAGGTGATCTACCCATGTCCAGGGTGAAGTTCAGGTAACACTGAATGGAGGCCCGAACCCACGCACGTTGAAAAGTGCGGGGATGAGGTGTGGGTAGCGGAGAAATTCCAATCGAACCTGGAGATAGCTGGTTCTCTCCGAAATAGCTTTAGGGCTAGCCTCATGTTGTGAGAGTCTTGGAGGTAGAGCACTGATTGGACTAGGGGCCCCCAACGGGTTACCGAATTCAGTCAAACTCCGAATGCCAAAGACTTATCCATGGGAGTCAGACTGCGAGTGATAAGATCCGTAGTCAAAAGGGAAACAGCCCAGACCACCAGCTAAGGTCCCCAAGTATACGTTAAGTGGAAAAGGATGTGGAGTTGCTTAGACAACCAGGATGTTGGCTTAGAAGCAGCCACCATTTAAAGAGTGCGTAATAGCTCACTGGTCGAGTGACTCTGCGCCGAAAATGTACCGGGGCTAAACGTATCACCGAAGCTGTGGATTGACATCTTTGATGTCAGTGGTAGGAGAGCGTTCTAAGTGC